>NZ_CP087725.1 GCF_024972755.1 Halanaeroarchaeum sp. HSR-CO
GTTAACTTGTTATATATTTAATATTTGAATTAAGCTCCATTACGGTTGTGGTTTACATACCACTACCATAACTGTTTTCCTTATTACTAGTGCTGAGCTCAGTTGGGGTTGTACGGTTTTCCGAAAGCTTCGGAAATAGTGGGGTGTGAGGGTTATATAAGAAATCGAGCTTCGGAAACGGCGGGGTGGGGTTTCTTTATGTGTTATGTAGCTTCGGACGCTTAGGAAACTAAGGAAGCGGTGGTTTTATGCTGTTATGATAAGAGGAGACTTCACATGGGAATATTCCAACGGGATCGTCAGGTGTTCGCTGACGCCGAACCTCTTGACGATTCGTATGAACCCGAGGATATTCGCGAACGGGATGAGGAACTCGAGAAATATCAGCGAGCTCTCCAACCCATCATTGACAACCGGCCGACGTCGAACATATTTCTATATGGGAAAACGGGTACTGGGAAGACCGTTGCCACGCAGTATATGCTGTCGCATCTGGAGAATGATGCAGCCCAGTACGACGACGTAGATCTCTCTACTGTCTGGGTTAGTTGTGAAAATCTCTCCTCATCCTACCAGGTCGCCGTCACTCTCGTAAACGAACTTCGGGGAAGTCAGGGCAAGGACCGTATCAGTACAACTGGCTACTCTCAGCAACGTGTCTTCGATATTCTCTATGAAGAACTGGATTCGTTCGGTGGGACCGTCGTGATTGTTCTCGACGAGATCGACAACATCGGCCACTCAGATGACATCCTCTATGGCCTCCCCCGGGCGCGATCGAATGGCTACGTTAGTGACGTCCGTCCTGTGATTATCGGCATCAGCAACGACTTCCAATTCCGGGACAATCTTTCGCCGAAGGTGAAAGATACGCTCGCTGAAAAAGAGATTCTCTTTCCCCCATACAACGCGAATCAGCTGCGCTCGATTCTCGAACCGCGAGCAGAGAAAGCGTTCCACGATGATGTCCTCGAGGGAGACGTGGTCCCGCTTTGCTCAGCATTTGCTGCCCAGGATACTGGCTCGGCCCGCCAAGCCATTCGATTACTTCGGGAGGCTGGCGAACTTGCGCAGGCAGCTGATTCAGAAACCGTGGCCGAGGCTCACGTCCGAGCCGCACAGGACGAACTCGAGAAGAACCAACTCTACGAAGGGATGCAAGAGCTCACAACACAGGGCCATGCCGTTCTAAGTGCGCTCGCGTATCACCAGGCGCTTGACCAAGTCCCGGTTCGTTCTCGCGATCTCTACGAACAGTATCTGAACATCTGCGACCGGCTCGACACCGATAGTGTAAGCGAACGGCGCGTCCGCGATCACCTCTCGGATATGAACATGCTGGGGTTGATCAGCGTCCATGAGCGAAACGAGGGAATATCCGCCGGCAGATATCACGAGTACGAGCTTGACGTCCCATTGACAGCCGTTCTTGAGGTCCTTCTTTCGACGACGCGGTTTGAGGAATTCGGCAGCGTTATTCGATCAAAGGCTGAGGACAATAACCTCTTGCAGTCGGATCTCACCGACTATTGAAGCTGGTCTCAGTATGCAGAGAGGGTGATCGTAGATCCTGAAGGCTCCGGAAACGGTGGAGGGTTTCCCCTACTGAAGAGAGTCGTTAGGATTGGCGGTCGATTCCGGTATTATACAGATAGAATCACTCACCACCTTTCCTATCATCCTACCACTCTAGTTTCTGAATCGCATCTGAACGGTGCCACAATGGCCACAGACCCATCAATAATTCTTGTATTTCTTTCTTGTCTGCGTTTCTTGTCTGTCTTTCTTTTGTGGCTGTATTCTATGTGGGGATGAGATTGAGAATAACTATATTATAGAAATAGAAGCCTCATAACCCTACATCTCCCCCTAGCAAACCAATGATGCCATTTATATTGGGAATATTGGGAATTTATAAGTGAATTTTATCCACCGTGTTCGGATCAATTGCACGGTGGCCGCCCAATCCATCTTCAAGGAATTCGAACTTACCGGACCCCCATCTCTCCACCACATATGTATTTGAGTGTGATGCCCATTGCATGACTCATTAGAATGTCCGCAACGGGCACACAAACGGAATTTGACGTCTCTGAATTCGATACGTCCGTTTCAACAGAAGCGACTGATGCCGTCGTTCGAACGATCGACGAAAGCATCGCGAGGATACGGGAGCAAGTCGACGATAAAATCCTCGACGAGCTCTTCGAGATGGATCCAGGTCGCTACACGATGCGATCTGATTTTACCCGTGACCAACTCGATCCGGAACCATTTACGAAAAGTCGAGTCATCGAGCCGCTTTTACAGACGTTAGGATACGAAGACTACGGGTATGAAGCAGGGAGCTTCGCCGCTGAACGGGGTGAGCAAGCTGACTATGCGATTTCTCTTCGCGATATCGATAGCGTGGACTCCAGCCGTCTTTTGATCGAAGCCGAACCCATCAACAAAGTTCTCCAGGACCGTGGCCACGGCCTCGATCAAGTCAAGAGCTGGTTGAGTCAGCGCGAATTCGAATCCGATTTTGGATTCGCAACAGACGGCATTCGCTGGATTTTCGTGCGCTACGATCCCGACAGTTACAGCCACAATATTATCGAATCAATCGATTTGCGACCCGTGTTTTCCGCTCTCTATGATAACGCCACAGGAGAACACAAACCGCCGGAAGACGTTCTCACCGAGGACGATATTCAGCTCGTTTCAAGACTCATTCGGACGTTTCAGTACGAGAATTTCGTCGCGATTATCGACGACGCTTCCGAGGTAATCAAACGCAAGCAGGAGGATATCACGGACGACTTCTACGACGACTACATTCGGTTCGTGTTCGGCGTAGCAGACGATCCCGACGAGCGGCGCTCGCGGAGTCTCATTGGCGATGGTATCATTCCGCCCGAGGAAGCCGATGGCGATGCAGTCAGGCTGTTCGCCGTCGATTTAATGAATCGGCTTATCTTCATCAAGTTCCTCGAGGACAAACGAATCGTTCGACAGGACTTGCTCAGGCTTCTTAGGGATACGTACGAAGATGGCGTCTACCCGCAATCGCTCTACAAGACGTTTTTCGACCCGCTATTCTACGACGTGTTCAACGAGAAACCCGAGAGCCGGGATGAACAGGTCTCTTCTCTCGACGTCTATTCTGGTATTCCATACCTGAACGGCGGACTCTTCCGGCCAGAATTGAATGGTGGATCCGGCCTCAGCGAGCGCACGTTCGATGTTCGGGACACCGTATTGAAATCGATCATCGATCTCCTCGAGAAGTACCGATTTTCCACGGAAGGTGGCCCTGCGGACATCGACCCAAGCGTCCTGGGAAACGTCTTCGAGAAAACCATCAACTATCTCACGACCGACCCAGGCGACCAGAACGCCGATCTCGGAGCGTACTACACGCCGAAGGAGATCACACGATTCTCCGCCGAGGAAACGGTTCGCCCGGCGCTGAAAGAGCGGTTCGAGACTGTGCTTCGGGAAGAGAGGGGATGGCCCGAAGCTGAAATCCAGCAGTATGAGACGCTATACGAGTTGATTGACGGCCTGCCAGGGTCGGGTGATTTAATCACCGCACTCCTTTCCGAAATGGACGATTTCTACGTGGTCGACCCTGGAATGGGGAGTGGCCACTTCCTCACGTCCGTCATCGAAGAAATCGTCAACGTGCGGCAGGCCCTCTACACCCAACAGGAGACATACCCGAGCCGTCACCGTCTCAAGAAAACTACCGTCCAGAACAACATTTACGGAGTCGATATTATGGAGCCAGCCGTCGAGATCGGCAAGCTTCGTCTTTGGCTGTCCATCATCTCCGAACTGCGAGAAGGCGACCTCGAGGACCTCGACGTCGAAGAGATTGCGCTACCGAACATCACGTTCAACGTGCGCCAGGGCAACAGCCTCATTGGGTACGTCGGCTTTCCCGAGGAAACGGCGGATGGAGTCGCGACGTTCGAGCGGTGGTCAGAGGATAGCGTCCGGTCACGGTACGAGGACGTCATCGAAGAAATCGAACTGTACGAAGAGACCAACGCCTTCCCCGAGAAGGCCGAACGCCACCGGCAGAAGGCTAAGGAACTGCTCACCACATACCGAGAAGAGTTGGATGATGAAATCCTTGCAGAATTCCGAGACACAGTACCGGAAGTGAGTGAAGGCGATTTAGATGAGTACACACCGTTCCACTGGGTACTCGAGTTTGCAGAAGTCTACGCCGAAGGTGGTTTCGACGTAATTATTGGCAATCCACCATGGGATCGTCTTCGGCCCACTCGAGACGATTTCTTTGCTCGCTACGACAGCGAATTCATGTCCCTGCCGCCGGGCGAGAAGGACCAACGACAAGAAGCCCTCCTCGAGGACGATACCATTGCAGACGGGTGGAATGGATACCAACACGAGATAGAAATCGTTTCTCAGTACTTCCATGAGCAGTACGAGATGCAAACGCCCACCATCGGAGGCACCACGCAGGGCACCGAAAACGATCTATCGGCTCTCTTCTTGGAGCGTGTATTCAGTCTCGCTAAAGACGGGGGATACGCTGCTCAAGTCCTTCCGGGCGCGATATTCAACGGTGCGTCAACGAAAGACCTCCGCACCCATCTTCTCGATGAAACGACTGTTCAAAAGCTGGTTACTTTTGAGAACCGAGGGATATTCCCCGAGATAGACACCCGATACAACTTCGGCGTAATCGCATTCAAAAACGAGGGGCGGACTGAGGACCTCCACGGGATCTTCCAACAGGTGGGAATGGACTCCCTGCAAGATTTCGACGACGTCGCGTTGACGATACCACGCAGGGTTCTCCGGGAATACTCCCCTGAAGCTCGAATCTTCCCTTACTTGCAGTCACAGCAGGAAGTCGAAGTCCTCGACACCATCTTAGCCCACCCGCCGATCAGTGATGATTCCCAGCGTAGGTGGTATGCAGAACCATATGCAGAACTACATCGGACAAGTGACACTGATCGTTTCGTAGAGGAGCCCTCAGAAGGAGACTATCCGGTATACGGGGGAAGCAACGTCTACCAGTTCAGCTACGACCCGTCGTTCGTCGATATCGAACCGCCCGAATTCTGGAGCGTGGGGGAAGACGTCAACCCAGACGCGAGCGCCAAGCGCCGAATCCGCGAGAAGAATTTGCGGCGGCTGAAGCGAGCTCTCTACGACGAATTCGACGGCTCCGGGTCACAAATCGGGTTTGTGAATGATCTACTGGAAAAACACCGAAGCGAGGAACTCACCGGGGAAGACGTCCTCCTGGATTCTACTGAATATCGGATCGTGTTCCGGGATGTGGCCAGAGCATCAGACGAACGAACAATCATCGCTTCCGTCATCCCAGACGGTATCGTGTGCACAAACACCCTTCACACGATCCGGCCATATGAAATCAATCCAAGAGAGGAGCTTCTTTCTAGGTCCCCCCTTCATCCTGTCTATGACAGAATTTTCTCCGACGAATCACTATTCTTAGCCCTCGGGCTCCTCAACAGTATCCCCTTTGACTACCTGATGCGTACAAAAGTGGACACTCACATTGTGATGTATAAGTTCAAAGAGTCGCAGGTTCCCAATCTCACCGAAGGCGACGATTGGTTCGAGTACATCTGGCGGCGAGCAGCGCGTCTCAATTGCTATGGAGACGAATTCGAAGAGATGCGCGACCGCCTCGGCGGACTCTCACCAGCAACAGATCCCGACGAGCGCGAAGAAATCCAGGCCGAGCTCGACGCCGCCGCGTTTCACGCCTATGGACTCGGTCGACAACAGACGGAATTCATCCTCGATGACTTCTATCAGGTACAGAATCCTCGTCGCATGACCGACGAGTATCTTGATCTCGTCCTCGAGAAGTACGTCCATCTAAGCGAAACGTAGCCATTCACTCGTCGATCGGCGGTCGGACATCGCGAGCACGAAAATCAACCGATTTCAAGGCTGAAAGCTCCGGAAACGATGGAGGGTGTCCCCCAATAAAGGGAGTTGTTTTGGAACTTATGCTGGATAAATGAATGTGGATTCTAGAGGGCCCTACAAGGATCAATACCCCCACCCCACTGTTTCATGTGTTCAGGAAATTGTTCGGTGGCCGACTTAGCGCTCCAGTGCCTCTCTTAGATCACTTCCAGGAGATCCAAAGATATCATCGAACTCATTGGGTTGGTCCTCTGCAAATGTTCGTAGTTTCTCTCTGGATGCAATTCCAAATTCGAGCGCTAGGTAATCCTTGGTCGCCGCTCCAATTCGTGGAAGCTCAGCGAGATCGTCTTCGTATTCCAGCTGATGCGCTTCCAACCACTCGTGAGCCTGTTCAAGGGCTTCATCGGGGGCTAACGACTCATCCGGTCCTGCTTCGACTGAGCGGCCTTTCCGATACCATGCGTTCCGCTCTGCTTCTGGCGCGTTGCACGCGATTGTAGTACTACCTTCCGGCGCTGGACTGATGGTGAGGTTGAATCGACCGGGAGAAACCCATCGAATCCGGTTTGAGGATGCCTCCACGAGGTCCCATCCTGTGAACGAGTCCTTTGGATTCAGAAGCTGTAGCGGGCCTGTATCACCGAATGTGCTTCCCGACGAGAACCCATCGAGATAGTTCGTCGCTATACTGGAGACGATGTCGCGGTCCACACCGGTATCCCGCGAAATATCGACCGGATCTGCTGTCCCCAGAAGATCGTCGACCGTTGTGTAGCCTCCGTCGGCAAACCCCACGAGCCGGTCACGATTCATTAGGTCCTCGTGGTGCAGCTGGTCATCAATCCCGGTTTCTTTGAGGTGGTAAAGATACTCTTGGGCGACCGAGTCCTCGAAGCGGATTTTTCCACCTTCTATTTCGCTCGATTTGAGCGCTTCAATGAGTGTTGGGAAGGAGTATGAGGATTTGAATAGCGGATCCCATTCCTCCTCGTCATCGTCAAATACCTCCAGATCGGTTTCTGGTTCGAAGTAGATAGGCCGATTAGCGTAGGCAAATTCGAGAAGTGAGACTGATACCATTCTCACTGATGGCTGACTGACTCTCGGATTAAATAGATATGCCTCTCTAGCGACCTCGCAATAGGGTATCATTCTATAGGTGGAGAGTGCTACCCTACAACAACTAGCATGCCGTTCTTGGCCCTCTACGACGGTATCGAGGTCATTCCGAACCAGGTGCAGAAAGGGGATTTCCTCGAGTGCCCCAAGTGCGGCGATCAATTGAAAATTCGCGACTCGCATCGCCGTGAGGGGTCGTTTGTCGCGCGACATTTCTATCACGCTGCTGAAGAAGAGACCGACTGTGGCGGCGAATCTCCACCTCATTTGCGGATGAAATCGATTGCGTACTCGAAGCTCACGACAGAGTATCCTGACGCAACAATAGGGCTAGAGCAACCGCTCGCTGATCGGCGTGCTGATATCCTCGTTGAGTTTCCAAAGCCACGGTTCCCAGAGGGTCGTGGCATCGGTGTGGAGGTGCAGCACAAGCATGAAGACAAGGACGTCGACACTGTTACGGCGGAGTATCTCGCTGAGGAGTATAGCGTTCTCTGGCTGGATCAGGAGGACTTCTCTGGATTCAACGTCGATCTCTCTGGCATCCTCTCGACGTGGCCTCACGCGGTGCAACACGACTTCAGCGACGGCTATCATGGCGTCATTCACTGGTTGCGACAACCGAAGCCAACAAATTTCTCGATAGACGTTGTGCTCCCGCAAGAATATCTAGCTGAACACAGCGAGAGTCTCCGTCGGGCATGGGAGTACGGGAAGTTCGAACAAGGAGGAAAATCGGACTGGAACGATCTCGGATTCTGGTGGTTGAGTGCCTCGTATAACCCGTACCAAAAGTGGATCAAACTAACCGAGGCGCCTGACGGGCGGACGATGCTTCAGCTGGGGAAGCAGGTCCGCGGTACTGAACAGGTTCTTGCACCGGTTCAGACTGGACACTCTCGGAATCGTGGTAAAGTACATAGCTTGGCTTATGAGGTCGACTCAACAGATACCTCCGCTGGCGAGTGGGCAGATATCGAAAAGGCGTGGCTCGAAACCGGAGTACGAAGCACTTCAGTCATGCTCAAGCTTGTTGCCACCCCGAGTGGCGATCTCGCTCTTTCGTTGGGGAAGTACAAGGAGAATAGCGACGACGAGTTCATCACCGTCTCAACTGAGTTCAATCGTAACCTCAAAGAGAACCTCCACCAGCTCGCTAACCTTCTGGGCTGACTAGCGGGTGAACGCCCATCGGAAACGACACTCTCTCAAATCCATCGGAAACGACATTGTGTTCATTCTATTTAATCTTCTCAAGGGATTCCATCTCCTAGAATCCATTCCCCGGATGCGAGATATACCGCGATATCCCTTTCCAAAAATCTACTTTTACTAATATCTGAAAATACGGTGGTGTATGGGGATTTCCCCACTGGAAATACCACTATCAAAATTTCCAACCCATCGGAAATACCACTCTCTCGAAGAAGCCGTCCAATTACCCCTCCATCAGTCACGGACTGTGAATTCGAGCTGAGTATTGATCTTTTTCAGGATAGTGCGGTAGTCTCCGTCTTGAAACCCAAATTCATCCATCAATGCTTGATATCGTTCCTTACTTCGCAATCGATCAAGTTCGACATCTCTCCCGTCTTTTAGCAACTCGAACTTTTCTTTCGCATCATACTCTTGGTATACTCTATCACAGAGGACCAAGGCGATCTTCTCAATTTTTCGCTGAGATCCAAACTCCTCAAATGACAGGTTCTTCATTACCTTTCGGACATGCCCTATCATGTAGTCTGGAAGATCCAATCTCTTCGCGACACTCTCAGTTCGATGGATTTTGAACTCGTGTGATTGCTGTTTCCTGTAATTCTGGTCGTAGCGACCTCTGTCCAAGCGCTGGAGCCTCTCCCATCGCCGATGAGTATATCGTATCGGTCGGTCGGCAGAATACCGATCCTCCAACCGTTCAACAGGGTCAAAGGTAGATCCGACATATGAGGCGTTCCGTCTCCTTCTCGCTGAAACGCTCGATTCGACGGAGCCATATACAGAGTTGACTTCCCCTCCATTCTCTCGACCGTCGATATCAGTGGCTTTCTGGGATTTATTATCCGTTATGTCGGATTGGTTTCCCCAATCGAGAAAGTACCCCTCTGGGATGTCTCTGCTACTAGAATCGACGATATCAGGTTCCTTATCGATCTCTTCTCTTGGGTTGGTTGTCGGGGCAATGTTCGAAGCATAGGCCGCATGGAATGCGGTCGGTGAGCCACGTTCCTCTCCTTCAGAGGAATCCGCATCCTCCGACATTGGAAAATCATCATTCTCCATCCTACTTATACATCAACCGTCTGCCGGCACTCTGCGCTCACTAGGCTGGGGTGCAGCGCACTTGCGCTCTCCACAGCCATGATTAACGACAAATCACAGACCGTCCAGAGATATCGAGATAGGCTGAGACATCCCAGTCAACAAGTACGGATCATCGCTCTCAGTCTGCTGAAGATAGCCATTCTGGCGTACGATTTATCGAAGCTACTTATCGTTGGATTACAATACCAACTTATCCTCGCGATCGTGCTAACACAGATTGGGACGACACCGTGGCTCTATACCGCTACGATAGTTCGAACTATACGAGGATATCCACGGAATCCTGTAACGGAGCTCACGGATGCAATCACATCCACGACCGATCTCACAGACTACCTCTAATTCACCGATCCTGACCCAATACTAATTATCCTGAATGGAACCTATATAAGTAGAATGCGGGGCTCTACATCATATGGGACCCCCCAGGTTTCAAGTCTGGACCAGCCCCACACACTCTCAGCGGCCAGAATTTCAGGCATTTACCTTTCCAAATCAGTTCGCGACACCCGCTCAACCAGATCGGGACGGAAAGTCCGGAAGGGTCGCTACCTCACTGAAGCCTGGCCGGTCCGATTGGTCGGGTATGCCCAGTGATCCCCACCCCAGAGCCGCGTTCACCGACGATCTCGTCGACGAGTTGGCCGATGTCTTCGTCAAGAACCGCGGCGTCGATCGAGACGTTGCCGAGACCTACGCCGAGACAGTCCTCCGTCGTGATCGGAAGATGCGCAAGTGGCTGGTCGGGCTGCGAGCGAACGCCGTTGAGGCTGTCTACCTCAACCTCTCACTCCAGCAGTACGAGGCGTACCGTGTTCACTCCGGAGAGTACTCACCGAAGGACCAGGCGCGAATCCGCGAGGACCTGACGGCGCTGCCTTCGGATTTTGTAACTGAACGGGGTGAGGAGTGGGCGTGGCTGCATCCGCGAGTGCGGTGGGTGAATGAAGGGGTGGATTCTACGATCCAGTAACAGCGTTGAGTCCTGCCTCAACGACGCCAAGAGTGAACTGCCCTCCATTGAATACGATGTCTGAGACAATAATTATCGCGAGAAAGGCGAGAAAACCGCCAGCGATTGTGACTTCTGGCTCGTTGTCGCCATCGGTGTCGATCTCTCCCTCAACCATCTATCGTTCTCACCTCCGTTAATTTGCCATACCAGTGATGGGATTAAATATGCCCGACAAATGCACATAATCTTCACAGGATCTTTGTTTCCAGCGCGAGCGACGGAGTATGGCCTCGAAGACGAGATCGACGGCTTGCTCCGCTACCTCGATACGCACGAGGAGGTCGACGACCGCCTCCCGAAGTGGGACGGGCTTCAGGAACTGGCTGCTGACTACGAGGTACCACTGCCCTGAGATCGAACTTCGTCACCGGTCGTGGCGTCTGCCAGACGCAAAACTGAGTTGGCGACATCATCATCTATTTAACTAAATCCTTGAATGGCGAGGACATCGATTGAGATTCGCTTTCGATGTCGCTCAGAAGGTTCGCTTTCACCGACGGTTTCCAGAGATTGCCCTGGTTGTTGATCCAGTCGTCCTCCTGGAGCTGATTGAGAACGCGGTAAATCGTTTGGCGAGAAGGCGGCTCAGATAGACCGCGCTGAATATCGGTCACTCGAAATTCCTTCCGGCGCAGCGCCAGCTCGATCGCCCGGCTCGCGACCGCCGCAGCCCGATGAGTCATAAACCACAGTACGGCGTCACCATGTTTCAATGTTGGACATCTCTGAACGTGTCGAAAACAAGTACGTTGTGTAATAAAGAGTTGTGTGGTGTCATACCTTTGACCAACGCCGCCTTACTGCGATTTGTCGAATCCACTCCGCATTAGTGTAGTAATGTACAGTAGGACTCGGATTCGGAATATGGTATAAAGGAAATTGTAAGATATATTGCCATTGGAATTCCACTCACCAAGGCCCTTGAGTTTCTATCTCCATTAAAAACGTCAGAAACTGACTTGTTACTAAGCCTCAACCTCAGTCTATCTGGAAAGCCACGTAGCTGCTGGTGTAATTGACACAACTACCCTAGAAGGCTGGACGCTGTCTTCCCAACCGTCACGGCTAATCCGATGATGAAGGCAACGATCACGAGAGCCGGAAGCATGTTGATGTAACCACTTGGATCGATGCCAAACAGTGCTAGAATCACCGCTCCAAAGACAGCGATGATGACAATCGACGCGAAGATCTCGTATCCAAGTTCGGCCCCCATCTTTTCACCTCTTCATGCGTTGATGAGGTTCATCGCCCGTTCAGACAGTTCGTACTGGTAAGGGTTCCGGATGAACCGGATGTCGTCGTACTCTCGTCCCTTCTCGACGGCTGAATCGAACTTGATGGCAGTCACCGCTGTGCCGAGTTTGCCGATTCGGTCTAAGACGTCCCCAGACCGAAGTTCATCCTCGACGTCATCGTGGCCGACTTCAAGGGCTTCTGCTAATGTGTCTCGGAGAACCCGAGTACCACCCGGTCTTCCACCATCTGCTACGGCTGCTGTATCGTCGCTCTTGTCGGATGGATCGTTTGCTTGCAAATCCACAATCACACGTTCGATTTCCTCCACGACGAGTCTCTCTAGGTCTTCACCGTTGACGATTTCATCGCGACGATCGTGAATGATGAGTGTCTCTGCCCCCTCAACCCACCGATGGACCAGATCAAGATCACGTAGGTGGCGAAGACACGTACTCACGTTGTGGTCTAGATAACTACCGAAGAGATCCTCGAACTCTGAGCGGGTTCTCGATGCATCGTTGTCCGGTACTAATCCGTCCCGGAGCATACACCGGCTGAGCTTGATTACGTCTTCTGTACTGTCCGCATTTGGCGTGCCGTCACGGATTTCCTCCGCGAGGTCTGGGATGATCATGTCGCAGTGGGTGTCTAGTGGATGGGCTCAGTAGCCCCAAAACCCAGGCGTCCATCTACCACCGCAAATAATACATGGACAGACCCCTCACCTTGGCTTGGGCACTACCAACCAGCCCATATGGTCGTCCCCTGGCTGGTGTCTAATCTCACTCAACCGAGTCTGCTTGGTCGGCTACCTCGGTTGAGGGGATCCTCAGCTGGGGGAGCTGGCCTTTTTGAACGCGTAGCTGGGATGAGCCACGCGTGCAACGTTATTCAGAGCATCTTACCAACATATGGGATCGAGTTTCCCAAAAGCTTTTTGCGGTGATATGGGAACCGTTCTGAATACGGAAGGGAAACACCGTACGATATGTCCAACTCGCGGGGCCCGTCACGTCATATTACACTTGCGCAGGTCCGTGGAGCGATGCGCGGTCTACATGACGCTAATGAACTACCCGCCACGCCTCGTGAAATCACTGAGGCGCTAGACAAGGATACAACGCCCAAGACGGTCCGCAAGCGACTCAAAGAATTACGAACGGAGGGCGAGGTCACAAAACAGGAGTCTGGTCCAGGATATGTCTGGGATCTCGTTCCTGAAGAATTCGATGCAGATGCAGATCTCACCAATCAGATTGCGGGGGTACTGCAATCGGCTGAGTTAGAGGATATCCCAACAGAGCAAGCACGATGGATCGCTGAGTCACTACCCGCATCAGATTTCTCTGACGAAAAGAAGACGGATATAGTCGAGGCAACCGATCCAAGCTTACTGTCAGATGAGGAAATTCAGTCGATTCTTGAGTTAGCGAACCCACAAATCATTTCGGAAAATAAAGTAAAACAAATCATCGAATCAACCGAGATAGATACCGAGATTTTTTCCGATGAAATTGCAGAGGAGATCGCTCGCGAACGTTATGGATATGTACGGTCCTTCTGGGCCCACTCTTATCGACTCGGAATCCGCTTGTTGGCAGGCGCCGGTGTGTCAACTGTTTTTGGGTTCATTATACTCCTCACTGCCTTCCAGCTCGGCCCTTACAATCTGCCGAGCATCGCTGGTGTTTCTCTGCCAGCAGTAGTTATTGAATCTCAATTTGTGGGGGCGATCGCATTCATATTCGGTCTGCTGTTTTTTGGATTGGGCCTCATTTATACAATTACCGGGGTCCTGGGCCTCAGATATTCATCCGTGGACGATCCACGACCTTGGGGCGACTTTGTCATGGGTTCTCTCAGAAAATTCATAGATTAAGTATCCTCTCTATTTTTGGCGATTTCACAGGCACATATCCCCAATATTCTGTTCCACAATCAATATCCTCTCCGTTAGTAGATAGAGTTACTTCCGGCTTTGATCGGATAACAACTCCTTGCACCCCATATCTCTCTGAGGGCGGCCCAAAGCAAGGAGACGCGAACTTACGCGTCTTCTAAAGACCGGCTCTGACGACCCCCTCGAATACGGCCAGGACATCGCTGGTAAGGACGTAGACGCTCGCGAGGTATGCTATTTATCGACAAGGGGACTGTCTCAACTGGGGTGCATGAGCAATCGCTGGTAACTAATCTCCCCCGTGAACTACTCACAGAAGCTCTTCGACGAGATTCTCAATCTGTTGTTCGTATTCTCGTGCCGTTTCCCATTCGTAGAGCTGGTTGTAATACTCGAAGATCTCGAATACCCCGAAGGTCTGCATCCAGCTGTATTGCTTTTTCTCGCGCTCGGGTGAGTAGGTTCGTTTCAAGATGTGTGTTTTGTCGATATATGACCGCGACTCGATCAAGAGTCCATGTTCGATTAGTGCACCACCCTGATCGTGTTCACAGACACCGAGGATGTGGTGGGTGTCATCGGCGATGAGCTTGAATTTGAGAATAGGATGAAGGTTGAGATTGGTATCGGGGAGGAAATCGTCCATCCTGTAGGCGATGGCGTCATCACCCGTATTTCGATTAATGTGTTCCTTGAGCCGGTTAACCCGGTCGACGTCACCCTCGGCGAAACTTCCCAAAATAAAAAATCGGTTATCCGCTTCCGCGGCAATATCTACCCAGTCGGCCCGAAAATGATTGAGTCCCTCGTACTCCTCCGGCGTTAACGCCCGATAGTGATGCCGTTTTGCTCGGGCCTTGAGGTCGCTCTCCGAGGAGCTGTCCGGCATTACCAATTTGTTCTCGCGCGCAAGTAAAACCTTTTCGACCGTAACGGTTTAGACCAATGTGGTCATCGCCGAAGCATTTATAGCTTCGGCGATTATACGCTAGCGTGAAGGCAAACAATACAACCAAAACCGACCGATACCGGTCGGATAACCCATCCCTGGCCGGTATTTCGTTACTCCCATCTTCCATCAAGGACGGGAGTACGACAATCCAGCGGTAGCTACAGCAGGTGCCCAAGCGACTGTAGCTGTCAATCCTAACAATGGCTCACAATACGACGCATCGGAATCAACACGATACGACCGATGCTATCGACAGTACGATTGATAACCATCGACAGCGCCTAAACGTTGTTACGCAAGAGACCCGGTTCGTCCTAATTCAGAACATCCTCTCTCATCCGCAGCAGCTTCCCACGCTCAAAGAACTTGACTACGTAAATCCAAGCAAAAGCAAGAGCACCATCCGCGAACATCTTGAGGTGTTGATTGAGCACGGGATCGTGGAGGAACGCACTCTTTCAAAGGACAAACGCAAGCGCGACCTCCCATGGCGCTTCTACGGCCTCACCGACGTCGGTCGTGACTTGTTGGAAGAAATAGGACTGCTTGGCGCTGAGGGCACGTTGCAGGATATGTACGTGATGCTGGAAACAACGGATGAAATTGAGAAGTATGTGCAAGCCCCTCGTCCAGGGGATGAGGGTGAAGACAATGAACTGATTGGAAGCGATGCGCTTGCCGCCTACATTCAAGACAAGAAGGCAAGCGCACACAGTGTTGCTGATCAGGTCTCTGTTGCTACTGCATTGTATGAGAACAGGATCGGGCCTGAGCATGAGGGGTTGACTCGAAACGAAATAGCGGAACGGCTAGCATTCGAGTACTCGTCGCGAACCGTGCTAAACCATCTTGTTGATATTGACCTCCTCGAAAAGTTCCAGCCACCCGGTCCGTCAACGTACGTCATCAGCGAACGAAGAGATCAGATCATTAACGGTGAGGTAGAGGAGACGGTTGAAGAAGAAATCGAGCGTCTCATCGACCATATGGTGACCCATATGGATGATCGGATTGTGCCGATGGATGATGGACAGCCAGGGGACCGGGTAGTTCTTGCAGATGGTGTTGGTCGAACAATTCGATCAATCCTATCCGAAGAATTTGATATCTCTTCAGAGAGAGTTGAGTCCTATCTCCGGGAAGAAGATCGACTGGAAAAGCTGAATCAAGCTGTCGACGCGATTGAAAAGAGTGAGGACATAGACAAAGGGGATGACTATGGACGAATTATCTTCCGAAACCCTGCCTACCGCTACCGACTCACCGAGTTTGGGATGTCATTAGCCGAGGATGGTGTGAGTTCGGGGGATTAGCGAGCCCTTCTGTAGCAAGATCCGCTTTCTTTCCGGCTTCGATATGTGAATAGTGGTCGTAGGCCATCTCCTCCGGGTTGTCGGGGAGATCTGGGCCAACCGTTTGAATGCGCTCCTCGACGGCATCCCAGTCGAGACGGACGGCAATGTCTGTCCGCGCTCGACCCGGCCCTGTCGTCCGATACGGGTACTCGCAGAGGAAGTCGTGATTCGGATACACCGACCGGAGGTACCGCATCGCGGTCTCTGTCATCTCGGGGTGATCGTTCGCGAACACAGTCATCAGCTGAAAACGCCCTCGAGGGCGTTCCGCATCGCGCGGCGCCGGAGCTCGCGGCGCCGTTCCTCGTCGAGGTAGTTCTCCTGGACGACCGCAGCGCTGGCGCTTCCCTGGTCGCCGGCGATCTCCTCCAGGAGGTCGAGGACCTCAGCCTGCGCGCTCGAGTACGCCTGGTACCAGTAGCGCCGCCCCATCTTCGGAACGGGTAGATCGCCGTCGACGGTGACATCGGCGCGGTCGGCGAGCGCTCGGAACCGGTTCCGCACGGTGTCGACGGCGATGTGGCCGGTCTCGCTGCGCGAGCTGGGGAAGACGTACCCGTTCCAGTCGTCGACGGCGAGGTCGTCCAGACGCGTGGCGAGCTCCTCGAGGCCGACGAGTAGCGCGACCGTCCCGGGGCCGTTCTTCCGGCCCTCGTCGAACTCGAGGTGGGGGTCATCCTCGTCGAGGACGAGCTGTCGGGCGTGGAGCGCGGCGACCTCGTTCGGGCGCAGTCCCCAGCCGGCGAGCGCCACGATCAAGAGGGCCTCCTCGCGAGACTCCGTGCACGCGTATAATGCACGCACATCGGCGGCTTCCAGCGCTTTAGGGTCACGGCTCTCTCGCGTCCAGCCGAAGGTGTTCGCGACGGCATCGACGGGGTTGAACTCGACGCGTCCACGGTCCTGCATCGCCTCGTACCACCGCGATAGGGTGTCTCGGTACCGGATGAGCGTCGAGTCGGACAACTCCTCGTCCAGGACGTCGAAGGTCCCGAGGACCCGGTCGACCTCCTCGTGCTGTTCGCGAGCGCCGGCGGCTCCAGCGAGGAGATCGGCGCGGCCGTGGACATCGGCGTAGGTCTTGATCACGGTCGACAGTGCTGTCCGGTTGGCGTCGACGCTCGACGAGTCGAGCTTTCGGCGCTGCTCGAGGTCCCCAAGATAGTCTTCGACGGCCTCGCGGGTGTCTGCAGTGGCATCTTCGAGGGGCGAACCCTGGTGGTGACGCTGACGTGAAACGCCGCAGACGCGGGTGAGGAACTCGGAGACAGTCATATCGTGATGTTCCCTGAGCGCGTAGTCGAGGCCACGATAGCGTCTCGTGATGGTCGTCGCATCGACCTCGAATGGGTCGATTTCGTCCTCGCGAAGTTCCGCCGCGAGTTCGTCGAGATAGAGGTCGCGCAGTTCGTCCAGTGAGTGTTTGCTCCAGTGGCGGGTCTCAGGCATCGTAGACGGATTCCTCCGGGTGTGACCGATTCTAAGGTGGTCGATTTCGATACTTTTTGTCTTCTTGCCAGCAACTTGAGTGTTTGTGTTAGTCTGGAATCTGTGTTTGGACTCTGGGAATTACGGAAATATCGCCGATTCACCGCAATATCCTTGTAAACCACATGCCGCGATATGGAACTCCGTCTCCCCCATGTGGTCTACAGTAGGTCCAGATTCACTTGGTAGGTCAGGAGCTAAATGCCGACGACGATTGAGGGCTCAATGGGACACAAAATCATCTTGAGCGACTCTTGGACAGCCAAGAGGATCACACCTTTTAGCCAAACTGTTTAGCCTAATAGTTTAGTATAACTATATAGTCAAACAGAATAACTAAACAGTATAACCGCAGCACTCAGCCGGGTAGTTGGCAAAATAGGGCAGCACTATAGTATAACTGATTGGTTAAGACGTATAACCTAACGCTTTGACCAAACTTTATAACGAAACAGTTTGACTAAAATGCTATGCTCACATATACGGTGTACTCGGAGGCAGGTGGGGTTGGTAAGACCACCTTCGCCGCGAATTTAGCGGTTGCTGACGCCAACCACGGACGCGACGTCCTTGTGGTTGATCTAGATCCACAGGAGGGATCCCTATCTTACCTGATGGACGTCGCAGACGATCGGGGTGATCCGGAAGCCGACCACCTACCACGACATCTAATCGACCGTCCACGGGGTGACTTTGAGGGGCTCATCAAACAGTCAGAAGGCGTCGATATTGTGCCAGGCCACAACCAACTCGAGAACCTCAGCACGCTTCTCAATCGCCGGCAGCGGGAAGCCGAAGACTTTGGAGAGCGGTTCAACCCGAACAAGCAACTGCTCCGGGTCCTTCGCGAGAACGATGTCCAGGAAAAATATGATACCGTGATCGTCGATCCGCCAGCGACCGCCGACCACAAGCTCTACAACGCCATTCACGCGACGAGGAACCTGCTCATCCCCTTCGAACCGAGCGGGAAGGGGCAACAGTCCGTCGAAGGTCTCGAAGACCTTGTGATCGGCCTTGAGGAGAATTTATCTATCAATGTAGGGGTGCTCGCTGTGGTACCAAACGAGTTCAAGAACACGAACGACCAGCAAGAGATGCTCGAGGAAATTCAACAACAGGGCTTCGACGTCCCTGTCGTGATCGGGGAGCGGAAGTCATTGTTCGAGGGATGTTGGCGACAACAGTGTTCCGCCTACCGATATCTCGAGGAGCACCGCGATCGGGAACGCGACTACGAACTAGAAACACTCGAACAGATCGATCAGCTCGCAAAGCATCTTCGCTCCACTGTGGAGGGAACATGACAATGAAGTCAGGAACGGGGGACGACCCCTTTGCGGAAGACGAAACCGAAGAGCCCGACGACCAGAGTGTCGATCGGCGCGACGATCAGGACGACGTCGAGAGAAGTCTGGGTGATGTTGAGGAGACGACTGATTCCCGAACGTCGATACCGTATAAATTCCGCCGCGATACGGTGAAAGAGGAACGTGGTCAGATTCAATTTTTCCTCAGAGATTTTGTACTCGAGATGGAGGACGATTTCGTCGACGATCTCGAGACCGAGTTAGGAGAGGATGTCTACGTGACCGATGCCCGGGAGGCAGCGATCATATTCGCCATGCGGAACCCCGATGAAGTGGCGGAAATCATGCGTGAGTGGGGATACGATTTCGAGTAGCGAACTGGTACCTGATAGCAGCTCTGCAGCAATTGTAATGGTCATGTGGAACATCCGTAGGATGTTCCACACGTCGTTTATAAGCAGTCGGAGTTACCACCGTATCGATTCAGCTTTAATTTTCAGATCGTTCACCGACCCAAAGGGTCGGTGAATGGAGAAATGATTGTGAGTTGTCGAGGGATAGAGAGAGG
Source organism: Halanaeroarchaeum sp. HSR-CO (assembly GCF_024972755.1). NCBI lineage: Archaea > Methanobacteriati > Methanobacteriota > Halobacteria > Halobacteriales > Halobacteriaceae > Halanaeroarchaeum > Halanaeroarchaeum sp. HSR-CO. The sequence goes on from NZ_CP087725.1 coordinate 19,203, forward strand.
ACTGCTGTGACCGAGTCAGAATATAAGTAAGACTCCCTATATACTTAAACTATAAGTAGTTCAATCCATATTATAGCGCATGCGTCGGAATATGAATGATAAAACTGAGTCCGGAATCTCTATTTCCGTATCTATACCGGCTAAGAACACGGAATTATACGGAAGCAGAGTTACCGATGACATTCTGCTGTTTTTGTCTCGGAACCGATTTGAAGAATTCACACAGCGCGAGGTGGCTCGCCATCTCGACGAAGCCTCTGAAACCACCGTTCGTCGAGTCATAGCAACGTTGGCAGAGAACGAGCTTGTCACGGTAGAAGACGCGGGGAATAAGAAGTTAGTCCAAATCAACCGACAGCGTCTTTCCGTTTCTGATGACCCATTTCTCCAAATCCCCCAAGAGGAGTTCCAATGGCCAGTCAAAGTGGCCACACACGAGATAGAGGAGAGGTTGGATGGTGTTTCGGGGGTCGTCCTCTACGGGAGTGTTGCCAGGGGTGAAGCAGATCGACGCAGCGATATAGACCTCTGGGTGCTCGTGGACGAGGAACGAGCCGAACAGCAGCGGATGGCCAGTTACATCGAGGACGATCTAGAAGATAGAGAGTTTGACGGAGAGCGATATGATTTCCACATTGCGGTCGAATCGATTGAGTCCCTCCCAGCGTTCACAGAAGACATCAGTCGCATCGTTAGATCCGGAATTCCCACCTCTAAAACTGAGAATTTCGAAACGCTGAGGAATCTGTTCGTTCACGGGGATCATAATGAGTGATCCTAGTTACGTGACTGCCCCTCTTGCCCGAGCCGAAGACGCTTTCGAGTACATTGGAAAGGGCAAACCAACGTTCGAAGATGGGATAGACCAGGACGAAGAGTGGACGACACAGCTCACAAAGGCTTGTAAGTACCTTGAGGCGTGCCGAACACTTCGGAGCCAAAACGGATTCAACGGGGCAGTGATCGAGCTCAGTTTTAGCGCGATCGAGCGCTCACTCGAAGGCTATCTTCTTCAAGATACTAAAGACAGCATTGCTGATTATCTTGATCACGAGTTCGTCTACGAACGAGCGGGTGCCAGAGGCCTCTTCACCCGGGATACGGCACAGAAACTGAAGGAGTTGTACGGAACCAACCGGACAGAGCACTACTACGGGAAGCTAGCCCCGACCCAGGAGAAGGCGGACGCCATGTTCGAACTTGCTGAAGGTGTCCATCAGCACGTCACTGACCAGATCAACAATAGTGGCGTGTGTCTCTGTGATTGATTAAGCGTCCTTGTTGATGTGACGATTTCTGCCCCTCATAGTGGAAGACATTGATTGTGGCATTTTTTAGACCCCATTCCTACCAGGCACCTCAAAGATTTGAGAGATGCCTGCGTGCTGAATGCAGCGCGCGAATTCAGCAACTGGAACAAGCAAAATCCCCCTCAAAATCTGTTATGGAGGAGATTTCTTACTGGACCTAGGGCGATCCGGCGAGTGGTTCCCTGATACACCATGCACAAATATTAATGAAAACCAAGTGGTAATCAGACTGGAACACATTATATTTCCATATGGCGAAAAATTCCTCTCCCGAATTACTTGAAGAGGCAATCAACTCCTTTGGAGACCTCTTCTACGTATTCACCCCCGAGGGTGCGTTTGTCGAGTGGAACACTCAATTCACAAACGTCACCGGATACTCCGATGAGGAAATATCGGAATTGAATGTAACCGCTCTCGTCCCGGAATCTGAGCGCGAACGGTTGAATGAAGCACTCGATACGGTTTCCCGAGACTCAACAACGGTGACAATTTCTACAGAACTCGAAACCAAGACGAAGGATCGTATCCCGTACGAATTCCAATTAGCCAAACTCGATAATTCGGACCGGAACGACAACGCAGTGGCAAGCATTGGTCGGGAAATCACTGATTCTGACCGAGAAGCGGTAAGTCAGTTGATGTCGTACCAATCGCAGGGACTCTCCGTCCCCATTGTTGAAATTTGGGACGGGATTTTGCTATCGACAGTTATTGGGAAGCTGAGCTCAGCTGAGGCAGAAATGTTCACAGATGCCCTGTTGGACCAAATTGCCGAAAAAGGGGCTTCAATTGCCATCATCGATATTACTGGTGCTGATTCGGTCGATACGCAGACCGCCCAACACCTCATCGACACGATTCATGCTGTCAAGCTGATGGGCGGCCAAACCATCATCACTGGGCTCAATCCAAACATCTCTCAAACGCTCGTAAAACTCGGAATCGCGTTCGACGTGGAGACCCGCTCATCGCTTCAGGACGGTCTCAAAACGGCACTCAAACTCCAGGAGGTAGCTTTCGACTGATGTTGCAAAACAGTGCCAATGTGGTTCGGATTTACGACATCCTGTTAGGAACCTTTCCCAACAATCCCAGGGACCAAGCCATCGACGAGTTACAGGAGGCATTACTGGAGGAGATGGAAAAATCGCGGCCAGAGGGAGTCATATTGGACATATCCGGCGTTGAGTTAATGGACTCGTTTTTCGCTCGCCATATTTCCGAGACGGCGCAGTTAGTCGAGCTCATGGGGGGAAAAACGGTCATTGCAGGAATGCGACCTGAAGTTGCGATCACAGCTGCTGAACTTGGTTACGGACTCACTGAGGTCGAAACGGCCCGTTCAACTGACCAAGCACTAGAAATATTAGGTGTTAGTTGGGACTCAGAATGAATGAACACTCTGGGCGTATCGAGATCGGTTCGGAGGATGATATCCTCAGGGCCCGTCATGCTGCCCGAAAAGTGGCAGAGGATATTGGCCTTGGAATGACCGATACCACTCGGATCGTGACGGCCGTTTCCGAACTCGCTAGGAATATCTATCTGTATGCAGGGGAGGGAACGATGGAATGGGAGCCGATTCCCGAACGGAATCGAAATGGACTCACATTCGTGTTCAGGGACGATGGACCGGGGATAGCCGACCCCAACGGAGCCCTCAAAGGTGAACACTCCACGTCGAACGGGATGGGTCGTGGCTTGTCCGGCACACAGACGCTGATGGACGACATGGAAATTGAAACCGAAGTCGGTGAGGGTACCATCATAACAATCAGAAAGTGGGGACAATGAAACCAGGATCTACCCCCGATAACGAGCCAACCACGGTTGAGGACCACGAAATACCGAAACAAATTCCAGTCTCGATTGGAGCAGCAACAAGACCCATATCGGAGGGTGAACCAAACGGTGATTCGTATATTTGCATTACTTGGAACGACACGACACTGGTCGGCGTCATGGACGGTCTCGGGCATGGGCTTCCCGCCAATCAGGCGTCAACCGCTGCACGTGATTACGTCGAGTCTCATGTAGAGTGCTCACTGGAGTCGATCTTTCGCGGGACAGACAGCGCTTGCAGTGGGACTCGTGGGGTCGTTATGGCGCTTGCCAAGTTTGATTGGTCGGCTGAAACGATTAGCTTTGCCCACGTTGGAAATATCAATGTGAAAGTCGCCGGACCCGAGTGGACCGGATTCATCGTCCGTCGCGGTGTCATCGGGGGAAACTATCCGGGGGCTAAAGTTGTCACTCGGGACTGGGACCTCTCTCATACATTCGTCTTGTACTCGGACGGGGTTTCTACAGGTTGGGAGTGGCAGGACATCCGTGAAGGGGAACAGGAAACGGCCAGTACGATAGCAAACCGCTTGCTCAACGAGTATGGCAAATCCGACGATGATGCCACGGTTCTCGTCGTCACAAACCAATGACTGACCCAAACAAATCAAGCCCACCGGAGGCACCTGAACATGAGAAGACTGGGCGTAATCCCACATCGGACGAGCCTCCAACCCATCGGCTCTATGAGGTGATTGAAGATGGCGAGTTATCGTTGGAAGAAAAACAACGTCGGGTACTCGAACTGGTAAAAGAGTATCTTGGCGTCACAAATGGGTACATCCAAAGCCATTCAACCGATAGTACAACGGATGAAATACTGGTCAGTGTCGGAGACGATCCTAACTTATTCCCTGAAGGGGAAACATACGATCGTGACACTACCTATTGTCGGCGAACTGTGGACGAGAGGGCGCCTATAGCACTTTCAAACGTACCCGAGCAAGGTTGGGAGAACGACCCTGCCTATGTGGAACATGAGGTTGCATGTTATCTCGGAACTACCCTATTCAACCGGGGGAGTGTATACGGAACCATCTGTTTCGTTCAGCGAGAGCCACGAGATGCCGAGTTTTCTCCTGAGGAAACAATGCTTGTTGAACTGGCCGCCCGTCTTTTGGGTCGAAAAATCGAAGACACTCAACACAAAAAGGTGATAGCTGAGAAAAAAGCCCTCCAAACGGAACTGGAGAAAACGACAAAAGGAACGCTCCAGCTCGCGTCGGAACTAGAGCAACGTTATCAACGGCTCTTCGAAGGTGCCGTCGAAGGGATCTATAAGACCACCGAGGGACTTGGTAAGTATCGCTTGGCGAATGCAGCGTTCGCAGACCTGCTTGGATACGAAAGTGGTGATGCATTATGCGAAGCAATTGAGAGTATCAAAGAGGACGTGTTTGTAAATCCAACCAGATATGAAGAATATTCTGAAACCCTCCAAAAAGACAGAGAGATTGACCAGTTCGAGTATCAGATTCGAACCGCAGATGGCGAGAGACGGTGGGTTTCGGACAGTGTGAGAGTTATTACAGACGAGAAGGGTGCAATAAAAGGATACAGGGGCGGAGTCGTTGACATTACCGAGGACAAACAGCAAGAACGTGCCCTGAAACGGCAGACCAATCTTAGTATTGTCTTAAACCGGGTGCTTCGACACAATTTGCGAAATAAACTCTCTGTCATCAGGGGGTATACCCAGATGATGGCCGACCAACTGGGCGATGATCCCAGTGGGCTGAAGGCACTGAATGCGATCGACGACCTCATCGCTTTGAGTGAAAAGGCCCGTGACCTTGACGAAATAATTTCTAACGATGCTGAACCCCGGCCAGCCGATATCCCGGACCTCATTGAGGGGGTCGTCACGCAGATGCGACGGGAGAATCCATCGGCGACTATCTCAATTGACAGAAAATGGGATGAAGAGATTACGGCCGAAGTGCGTCCGAGCTTCGAACGTGCCATCCGGGAACTCGTTGAAAATGCTGTCAAGCACAGCGGTGATGAACCGAGAGTCGAGGTAACAATCGAACCGGATCCCGACGATGTCCAAATCCACATCACCGACAATGGAGACGGACTCGGTGAACAGGAGGTAAAGGTCCTTCAATCCGGGTCGGAAACGCCATTACTGCACGGTAGTGGACTGGGGCTGTGGCTGACACACTGGATCGTGACAAGCCAGGGTGGGTACATCAATGCCACCGCATCAAAAGAGGGATCGACGCTCTCGGTTTCAGTTCCTAGAACCCAGTCAGATGGGGATCAGAACCAATTGGCCGAAATGGTTAGAGCCCGTGATCGGTACAAATCTGTCTTCAAAGAAGCCGGCGATGGTATGACGATCACTGATGATGAAGGACGAATTCTGGCTGTGAATAACGAGGCAGCTCGAATCTTTAGAGTGCCCCAACAGGAGCTGATCGGCCGGTCGATACAGGAATTCCTTCCAGCCGATTTCGACTTCGAAGATGAATGGGGTGAAATCACTGCGTCCGACACCAAACGTGGAGAACTCCCGATCGCCAGTGCTGAAGGTGGCGTGAGATGTGTCGAGTATACGACAAAAGCCGATGTCGTCCCCGGTCAGCACCTCATCGTCAGTCGAGATGTCACTGAGCGTAACGAACGTGAACGGGAACTTAAGCGGATGCGAGACTATTTTGAAGAGGCCGAACGACTCGGGGGCCTTGGGGCCTGGGAAGTAGATGGTGAGGGAAACCTCAGGTGGACAGCGGGGACGCGAAACATCCACGAGGTAGATGAAGATTTCGAGCCAACGCTTTCGGCCGCAATCGAATTTTATCACAACGACGACCGGCAACAAATAGAGGAAGCCGTCAACGACGCACGAACGGCTGGAAAACCGTTTGACATTGAAGCACGAATTATCACAGCCACAGGCGATATCCGATGGGTCCGAGCGAGTGGCGGGCCGATTGACAGCGAGATGGTTCGTGGCTACATTCAAGACATCACCGAGCAGAAGGAGCGCGAACGGCAGGTGGTTGAGATGAAGGAACGATACCAATCGTTGTTGAAGTCGTCCCCGGACCCGGTAATTGTCGCAGATGGCGAGTCGGGCGAAATCATCGAAGTGAGTGACGCTGCCGAAGCATTGTTCAAGAGGTCAAGTGACGAATTCAACGGTATGTATCAGTCTGACCTCCATCCACCGGACCAAGCCGAGGCTTACCGGGAACTGTTCGAGGAACACATCCAAAGTGGTGGAACCAAGCGGCGACTTCCCGATGGATCGCCCATCGATATCGTCACCGCCGATGGGGAACATATCCCGGTCGAAATCAGCAGTGGTACGGTCGAACTTTCCGATGGTCCAGTCACGTACGGTATCTTTCGGGATATCTCCGATCAAGTCGAACGGGAACGTCAGATCGAACAAGAGCGAGCGAAATTCCGGGGAGTCTTCGAGGATTCCCTCGACGCGATGGTCATCGCCGGCGATGATGGCCGCTATATCGATGTGAACGAGAGGGCGATCGACTTGTTCGGGGTCCCTGAGGAGGAACTGCTTGGACAGTCGATTGCCGACTTTGCCCCAGAGGACTTCGACTTCGCCAAGGCATGGCAGGAATTTCAGGAATCGGAAAAAGAACGCGGAACATTCCCCCTCATCCGAGCCGATGGTGACGAGCGAATCGTGGAGTACGCTGCAACACGGGATATCGTCCCTGGCAAAAACCTACCAATATTGAGAGATATCACCGAGCGCGAGGAGCGCGAACGGGAGTTGGTGGAAAAGACCCGACAACTTGAAGCAATCGTCCAAAACACCGAAGAAGCGATCTACATCAAAGATACAGCGGGGTACTATCAGTTCATCAACGATAGTGGTGCGGACGTGTTCGATATGTCGGTTGAGGAGATTATCGGCAAACATGACGAAGACCTCTTCGAGGCTGAAAGCGCAGCCGACATTCGTTCCGAGGACGAGAAGGTGATGGAATCCGGCGAGGCAGTACGGAAGGAGACGGTGCGGTACATTGAGGGCGAGAAACACGTCTTTCTCGATGCGAAATATCCGTACCGTGACGAGGATGGTGAGGTTATCGGATTGATCGGGATCAGTCCGGATATTACCGATCGCACAGAGCAGATAAGGGAACTCCGGTGACACATTTAGCGCCTCGACGAATTTGTCAGCGTGGTCTCCCATGACCTCCGAAACCCACTGAACGTTGCCCAAGGTCGGCTAGAACTCGTCCAAGAGCAAAATAACCACGAACATCTCGACGCCGCAGCGGATGGGGTCGAACGCAGTCTTGAATTAATCGAGGATTTGTTAGCTCTCGCCAGAGGATGTCAAGAGGTTGGTAAGATGGAACCTGTGGAGGTGACTGAAATCGTCCAAACCTGTTGGGAGTCAGTTGAAACAGCCGATGCAACCGTTGTTGCCGATCTTGAGTCAACAATACAGGCTGATCGAAGCCGGCTTCGCCAACTTCAGGAGAATTTGTTCCGCAATGCGATTGAAAATGGGGGCAGAGATGTGACTGTTCTCATTGGTTCACTGCCCGACGGGTTTTATGTGGAGGATGATGGCCCTGGAATCCCGGAGAAGGTGCGGGAAAATGTCATTGAGTCAGGCCACTCGGAAAGCCCCGAGAGAACTGGATTCGGATTATACATCGTCCAGCAGATTGTGGAGGCCCACGGTTGGGACCTACGTAATTCCGAATGTTCCGAAGGTGGAGCCCGATTCGAATTTACGGGCGTTGAGTTCGCTGCTGAATAGATGGTCTATATTCAGCAAGGCAGTTTAGCCAATATCAGTTTCCAAATTAATTTCTAATGAGACGGAAAGTCTAACTATTAATGTCCCCCCTATAGGAAGCGGATCTGATAGACCCATCGAGGCAGTCTGGTGCCTTCTCCCCTCACCCATTTCCAAAATTGCAATCCAATCAGTTATTAGCCACCGGCCCGTAGGATTAACCGCACTACCAGGCGCGGCGAGGATTGCTGTGGTTTTCTCGCCGCCAACCTCACCTACCATAGCGGCAGGTCTGTGGGCTAGTTTTTGTATCATGGTGGCAAGGATGGTCCAATTCAGTCCCAAAATTCCTTCTGTGAATACCCCAACACTCCCTCCATCATAGTGGCAAGCTGTAGTACTAGTTTTGGCAATGATATCGGTAAAATATGAGCCGATTACAGTGCCAAAATCCCCCGGTAATTATTTATTTATCACCGTCACTCAATCATTCACTCACGCACCTCGACGCCTGCTTGCGGTTTTTATCTCTGAGCGCGTGCAAAACTTTTAAGTGAAACTATCGCCTCTATACTAATAGGGTCTGAGACGACCCTCGCCGCGCCTGGTAGTGCGGGTCCGGCATACCAAATCTACGCCCGTGAACGCGGAGCAACGCTCCGCTGGAGCCACGGCCGTACGCTGCCGGAAACGGCACCTGCTAGAGCGATGGCGCTGGTTTCTGCCGGCGACCTAAGCTCTCTGCACAGCCGCTGCTCCACCACGGTCGGCCCGCTGTTCGAGGGTATATTCCGAACGTGATCATCATGTCACGCGAAAACACACCGGCCGACCAAGGTGAACAGTCAGTCAACTACGCAGTCGTCGAGTCCGCCATCCAGGACGCGCAGGACCACCTCGCAGATGCAGAGGAGGGAATCGACAACGCGTTCAACGACGACCTCGCCGACATTCGGCGGCGACTGAAGCAAATCGAGAACGCCGTAGACGAGAGTCAGGATGACGAGGAGTCACAGGCGCTCGGCATCGTGCCCGCACAGTTGGACTACATCCAGCGGGCCGTCGAAATTCTGCAAGAACAGACCGGTCACGACGTCCTGGACGACGTCGAGCGCAGCCTGGAAGCGGTGGAAGAGCACACCGAACGTTCCACCATCGAGAAGACCCGGTGGTTCGCAGAAGTCGATGGGAGCCCCGAGGTCTTCTCCGAAAAGGAGGTCCAAGCCCATCGGCTGAAGAAGGTGGGGGACATCAGCGGACAGAGCGAGAACTATACGCTCTACGCCGTCCCCACCCCGACGGCCTCTCCTGAAGACAAGATCGCCGAGTTCCCCGCAGATGACAACCGGGCAGACCTCGTCGATGTTGGACCTTACTTCCTCACCGAGAAGGCGGAAGGAGGGGTCGTGTAGTGGCGAACCGCTCTACCTGGGGCGTGTCCCCTGACGAGCTCAGCCGGGACTTTCTCGATGGGCTCGAAGCTCTCCAGGCCGCCGTCGAAGAACGCGTCCCTCCTGTGGACGAGGACGTTCGCCCCGTCACAAGGCACCGGGGGAACATCGTCGTGCAGCTCGGTGAGTGGCCCACTGGGAAATACGAACGTGTGGGCGTGGAGTACGTCCCATCCCAGGTGACTGTGTTCGTACAAATCCCGCCCCAGTTCCCAACTGGCGGTGGAAAGGGATTCATCACGTCACCTCCTCTCGAACGTGCGGACCGGACCGGCCTCAACAACAACCCCTGGAACGACCAGCTGGCATCAGCCGTAGAGCGCGAGGTCGGTGATGGCGAGGTCAAGGCATACAGCCACAACTGGACGAACACGTCCATGAACCAGCCCGAGGACATGGCGAAGTTCCTCGACGTCGCCGAAGAGTTCTTGAGTCGTGGGTGAACGGATGAATTCGACATCACTCATAGGGTCATCTGTTCACGAGAGCGACTACAGGGCCACCATTGACGACCATGAGCACCTGTTGGCGATGGATGCTGGGACGGCAGAGGAACTGGAACGTATTCTTTCCCCCGAGACTGGCCCGTTCCAAGAGTGGGGTGAGCGCGGCGCGATTTGCGTCATTGCACCTTCATCAGGGGCAAATCGGACCACATACCTCGTTCGTGACGTCATCCAGCCCAGTGCTGATGATCTCCGACTCGAGGAGACGACGTTTGGACACGAGCTGATATTTGAGCCGGTGTACAAGCGAAGAGCACGACGCGAGGCGCTTGACAAACGCGGAACTGCCGGCCTCCTCTACGTCCATTCACATCCTGAGCGGGCAGAAGGAAAGTTCTCACCTGGCGATCTGGAGCACGATACAGCTCAGCTCTACCAGGAAGCGAAGCGGTTGGAAGACCCAGATGCACCCTTACTGGTGGCCGTGACCCATGATGGGGACGACCCATGGCAGGTGTGGCGGTATACCTACAGGAGAGCTCGAACGAAGGCCCAGCGTCGAAGCGACAAGTTCGGACCCGAATCCGTCCAACGAATTGCCATCACTGCAATCCGTGTGGTGGGCGAGACCTTGGAAAAACGCCCAACAGCAGATGGCGAGCGAGTGCGTGGACCACCATCCCACCACGGGAGGTTGAGTGAGGAGCTGCAGGACTCAACGATTCGGCTCTGGGGACGATCGGGACAGAGGTTGTTTGCCGGTCTGCGTGTCGGGATCGTTGGGTGTGGCGGGGGAGGATCAATTCTCGCAGAAACGTTGGCACGGCTTGGGGTGGGCGAACTCGTACTGATCGACTTCGATCGCGTCGAACCGGGGAACGCGAACCGTCATCTCGGGGCCACACCGGCAGACATTGAGAACCGCCGTGACAAGGTCGAAGTTTGTAAGCGGATCGCAGAGACGGCCGCGACTGCCCCCGATTTCGAGGCGCGTGCAGTCGTAGGCAGTGTTTTCGAGAATCAGTGGGGCGACTATGATGCCCTCGAAGACCTCCTCGACTGTGACGTGGTGATGAACGCGGCAGATCCAGACACCGCACGAGCAGTCGTAAGCCGGCTCTCGTACGCGCATATCATCCCGGCCATCGACGCTGGATCCACGTTACCATCTGAAAATGGAGAACTGACGTGGAAAGCGAGAGCAACTGTCGCTGTTTCGGGACCGGGGCATCCCTGCCTGAAGTGTAGTGGTCAGTGGAGTGATGGAGGGTTCGAGAATCACCGGACCCCCGAGGGGTACGAGGAACAAGGCTACTACGACGATGAAGAGCAGCAGGCGAACGATGATGAAGAGGTCAGACAACCCAGTTCGATGCCGACGAACTTGATCGCCATGGGACTCGCCTCACAGCGGTTCATTGGCCTCATCCAGGGTATCACACCCGACCTCAACGTTGGAAAGTTGAACTTCCGGCTTGCCTCGTGGGGCACCGATTGGAAAGAACTGGGCGATAACAGGCTCCAGGAATGTCTAGACAGCTGTCGTCGTCCAGAAACGGGCATAGGCGATGGCGCAGACCTCAAGCGAGGGGAAGACTTCCACCTCCGCGAGGAGCGCAGAAGCGCCAGTACCGACACTGAAAATATCGGCTAAAACTGATTCCGCCTTTTCTTGGTCAGTAGAGCAATATGTTTCGGCCTGGTGAGTCTGTCACCGAGTAGGCCGAAAATGGCTCGTGGCTATGTCTGAAAACCAATCGATGACGGTAGTGAGGACGGTGTGTTTGGGAGTTTGAGATTTGACTTCATGCCCGCCGCTCAATGATCTGTTCTAACACAGTGAGACCCCACTTCAAAACACCACCTACAAAGAGATTCGCAAACCCCATCCCCGCCAGAATATATCCAAGATAACCAGCAGTACTGGGGGTCAAAATTGCTAGATCGAGATGTGCAATATCAGCTGTCAGCGACATCATCAACAGCATGAAACCTGTCAACGCCAGCAAGCCACCGATTCGCAATACGGTAGTGCCGATGTCTCGACCTCCCTCAGATATACGAGCTGCCCAGTAGATATCAGGGTTGACCGGACGCTTTCGCTCTCCTTCAGGGAGATACCAAGCGAGGTTGCCGTTTTCAGGATCTCCGATGCGTTTTTTGCTCACCCTGTTTTTGTCTTCCAATCTCGGCAGGTACGTCTCACGGACGCTGTCCTCGCCCCTATCAACGGTGGGCGAATCGCTAATTTCTGTTGTGCCGACGAACCCAGCGTCGCTTCGTCGTATCACATTGAGAATCTCCTCCTCGATACGCGATTCCTCACGGTCGAGCGAAATGTGATCTTGGATGCTCATGATACCCGACTAGCGAGAGTACCGATGATTGTAGCCACGAGAGCCACTGCCAACACAATACCCAAGAGGATCATCAACACCCCAAAGGCGTTCAGATTATTGCTCACAGTGGGTTCCAACGAAGACCCCATGACAATTAGGATGAACCCAGCCGTCACGAGGGCGACGACACCCTCTACAGCTTCCCAGGCGTCGCTCATTTTGACTTCCTCCAGGGTATGTTACGCGAGTGAATCTCCTCTGCCTCTTTTCGAGAAGGGTGAATGGCGGACATCACGGTTCACACAATGATGAGAAGAAACAAAAAGCCCTGAGACCTTTCATATCTGCTCCGTCAGAGTCCGAGACTACGGATTGGTACTTTTCACGCCGATTCCTCCTCGGTGTGAAGCGAGCTCAGTTCGGCCCAGGCCGAATGCCAGAATGCGTCGGGACGACGGTGTAGTGACAGGTGGGTTTGTTGAAGCCAGTTGATCATCGTTTCGCAAGGGCGAAATGACCGTCAAGCCACCAAGAGCCGATGAGAAATTTCTGTTGTTCCCCTAGTCCAATGGACTAGGGGAACTAGCGGTAATTTATCGGTGGGTCACGGTCACCAAAATGCGGATTACTGGAAGTATTCTAAGTACGAATCCGGATCCAAATCCAAATCGTATTCACCGACCTCCCAGCCATCAGGCGTTTCGAAATCGTCCGCGTGGGAAAGCTCGCTATTCTCCTGCCAGTACTTCATTATCGAGTCAGCGGCACGCTCGAATCCACCCTGAGCTTCGTCCAATTCGTCGTATTTCTCATTATGGATCACTCTCCAGGCGTCGGACTCCCTCTCGAAAACGAAACCAAACCACCCTAGAGGACTTCGTGTACTCATCACAAACGAGATGACTATCTCCGCAGACCCACCCAATTCGAGTACTGACAAGGGCGTCGTGCCCTCGATCGCCTCGGATTGTTCTGGAAGATCTTCGACTTCGGAGACTGTCAAAGGCCGTCCTGGGAGCGAAGACAGCATTAGGAGTGACTCCGAGCCCCATCCTCAAGAGCGATAGGGTACAGAGAACCATCTACTTCATCACCTCGTCGAGGTAGCGGTCACGACGATCCGAGTACAAAATCAGGAAAAGGTCCATTAGAATATTAGAAAGTTCTAAGGGTGTGGTAGTAGTAGTAGAACATGAACGAGTAGGCCTGGAGGCAATGATCCCTCTTTGAAGGGGTATGAGGCTCCACCGCCTGCTCGAAGTTGCTAACAACGACGAGAGATGTCTTTGGCCCTAACTTCGCCCTTTAAACCGACTCTCGTGAATCGCATTTACGGCCGTTACACACTCACCAGTCCCCAGATTTCTTCGCCATGAGTACGCCGCGAGGTCAGCAATCTGTATCCCAGGGGTTTGAGCACTGTCCCGTATCTGCAAGGTGATTGGCGCGGGAAGATCCTCTTGGAGAAGATCAATTCCTCGCTCGATTTTCTGGCGTGCCTGCTCCCAGGTATTCGCGTCCAGGACGACGACACACTCGTCGATAGACCCATCATCGAGCGAGTTCGGTTGTACAAAGGGGCTTAGAATCGATGCGAGTGCAAGAGTCTGGAGGGAGACCGGCACCTGAAGTTCGCTTCCTAAGATGTCGCCCAGGGCCTCTCCTGCAAGATCCTGATTGATGTCGTGAACACTGAAGCGAACGGAGAGATCCGGTGGCCACGGTGCGCCAGTGCCGTACACGGTGCTGTCATCTAGACTCACTTCTTTCAAACTCGACAGCAGCAGGTTCAGGTGCTCTTCGCCCAGTTTTGAGCCCTTCAGCTCATCCCCAGGAGATAGACCAATTGATTCAAGCAGCGACCGAAGACGACTCACCGTTGGTTTGAGAACACGTCTGAGACTACTTTCATGCGAAAGTGTCCACGCGCCAGCGAGAGAATATATCGAGTCGCGGCCAGGGACCCCACTCTCATCGACGAAGACGTAGAGGGTGTTTTTAGATCCCATCGAGTTGCCGAGATGTACAGAGGGGGTGCATAAAGAGTGTCCGACCCGGGTCTATCAACCCTTTCCAAGATAATTGACGACACCCCCCGTGAGAAACGCCCAAACCCTTCCCAAAGGCTGAAAAACAGAACTCAGGAAACAAGGGGTGGTACAGAACTCAGGAAACAAGGGGTGGTACAGAACTCAGGAAACAAGGGGTGTAACCTTTCCATCTTCTTTAAGTGGGAGTTCACGACACCCCGTGTGTAACTTCCCACCCTCCGCAAAAAGGAGTTCGCGACACCCCCTCTGTATCCGGGTGCCCATATTTCTGCAAGAGAGTTGCGGACACCCCCTCTGTATCCGGGCTGTATATTCCTTCACGGGAGTTGCGGACACCCCCCGTGTGTCAGAGGCAGAACCCACCCAATAGAATCCGAAATATATGACTTTCAGACCTCAATGCACCAATTTCCGATTCTGCGATATCTCAATCACCACCCTAATTAACCATCTATCTGAGTTGCGGACACCCCCTGTATGAGGAGCACTGAACCTTTCCAGAGGAGTTGCGGACACCCCCTGTATGAGGAGCACTGAACCTTTCCAGAATAATTGACGACACCCCCCGTGTGGGGGGACAATAAATGTGAATTGAGAAACCGCCTGAAACTCTGTTAAGATGCTCAAAACGACCTTTCCAGGTATTCGGGATCGTGCCATGTCTAACGTTTTGACTTTCCATAGTAGTTCGCGACACCCCCGTTGGTCGGGAGATAACCCTTTCCAGAATGGCGGTTAACACACTCCCCTATTTCCGATGTTACCTCATTGGATAGGGCTTCTACAGACGGATATCGGCCTTTTGGATATTGGGATCGAGCATCGGAAACGGAGGTGTGTTGGATAGTGCACAATGGGATACAGAGGATATCGGGGTCCAGTGAATAGAAAGACACCTCCTGCCTCTCTCACGATAGCCTCAGGGTTTACCCACATATTCTGATCTGAGCTTTCCTCCTTCGCGGTAGTACCGATACAAGTAGGGACCATGGAGTTCGCCATCCGCGCAGTGGCAGGTTTCATCTCCGCACTTCCTCCCCTGCTTGACGATCGTTCCTTTCCCACTCGACTCTTGGTCAACAATCTCGCTGTCATCAGGGAGGTCGTCGTCGCCAATTTTTCGGTCACGATACTCGAGGAGTGCTGTGATATATTCACGAACGTCCTGGAGCGTTGCATCGTCCTGCTTTGGAAGTCCCTCGGCTAGATAATTCGGTAGAGTAGACGGTGGTTTTGGTTCAGCCATGGGCAGACCTTGTGTAACAAACTACGGGACGGTATCTGTTAAATGTTACACAAGGCGCTCGATCACCTCAAGATATCCGCATCACCAGCGAGCGAAGGTGGATGAAAGGAGAGGACGTTTCTCACTTGATGTCGCAGGAGTCGACTTGGAGTCTTGTGTAACAATCACGGTACAGAAACCTCCCACATTACACAAGGTGTGTGATCGACCCTCCACCGTTTCCGGAGCTTTTCTGGGAGTGCAAAATCAGGAGACCCTCACCCCACTGTTTCCGGAGCTTTTCCTAGAAGAAGGTAGGAGGGATCTGGAAATCACCGTTTACCGCTACAATAATGATAGCTAGATTAAAATTAAATGTGTTGTCT